>NZ_JBIATN010000001.1:0-22245 GCF_042891825.1 Streptomyces sp. NPDC001852 | reverse complement strand
GGGCCTCCCGGGGCGGCCGGCGGGGCCCCCCCCCCGCGCGGGCCCCGGGGGGGGGGGGGCGCCCCCCCCCCCCCCCCGGGGCCGGGGGGGGGGGGGGGGCACGACACCGACGCGGAACGGGCACACGCGTCCCTCGTGGTCGTCGACTCCGTGGACGACGAGGTGATAGCCCTGCTGCAGCGGTTGCAGCGCAACCGTGCGACCCGTACCGGACTCGTGGTCGGTTCCTTCGAGTCCGCGGCACTGCAGCGGGTCATCGAGTGCGGTGTCGCGGCGGTGCTGCGGCGCGCCGAGGCGGACCAGGACCGGCTCCTTCATCTGGTGCTGGCGCTGGCCAACGGCGAAGGTGTGCTCCCCGGTGACCTGCTCGGCAAGTTACTGAGCCATGTGGGCAGTCTGCAGCGCGCGGCGCTCGATCCGCACGGTCTGACCCTGTCCACGCTGACCGCGCGCGAGGCGGACATGCTGCGCCTGGTGGCGGACGGGTTCGACACCGCGGAGATAGCGCAGAAGACGTCGTACTCCGAACGGACCGTCAAGAACGTGCTGCATGAGATCACCACACGTCTGCAGTTGCGCAATCGGGCCCATGCCGTCGGCTACGCACTGCGCAACGGTCTGATCTGAGTCTGCGTCACCTACGTCAGCGATCGTGGTGTTGCCCGAAAGCGCAGCCCACGCTTCCCCCGGGCAGGTCCCCGCCGCCCTGCCGCGCGACGCCTGCGCGGACGCAGAGTGGCGGGGCGACCCATGTGTTCCGAGACTGCGAGGTGGACCGTGAACGGCACCGCTGACCCCGGCGGGCGGCGTCGGCTGGGGAGATTCGGAGCCTCGTTGCTCCTGCTGGTCCCGCTGCTCGCACTGACGGCGGCCTCGGGACCGGGCAGCGCCCAGGCCCAGCCCAAGGCCGTCGACGCCTCCGCCACCCGGATCGCCTACGCCGGCACCGGGCACCGCAGCCTCGGCAAGGTGATCGACACCAAGGACAGCGAGCCGCTGTTCGGGGCGGGCCCGGCGCACTACGACGTCGAGCCGTCGGCCCTGGGCGACACGATGGTGTTCGCCAGTCGCCGCGACGAGAAGAACCCGCAGATCTATCTGCGCGCTCCCGACGGCTCGGTGCGCAAGCTGACCAGCGGCCGGGACGCGGCACACCCCCGGCTGACCCCGGACGGCACGTCCGTGGTGTTCGACTCGGCGGAGCCCGGCGGCCCGAACGGCAGGAAGCAGCGCGACCTGTGGCTGGTGCGCACCGACGGCACCGGACTGACCCGCCTGACCGACACACCGGCGAACGAGGAGAGCCCGACGGTGTCGCCGGACGGGCAGCGCCTGGCGTACGCGTGTGACAGCGACCCGGTCTTCGGGGAGCAGATCTACGTGCGCCCGCTGGCCGGCGGCACCCCGGCCCGGGTGACCGGCACACTGGGCACCAAGGCGACGGAACCGGTGTGGAACCCGGTGAACGACCCGGCGCACCGGGACCTCATCGCGTACACCTCCACTCCCACCGGCTCCGAGAACTCGACGGGCCCCCGGCTGCGGGTGACCCGCGGCACAACCGGCGACCAACCGCTGCTCACCGGCGCACCGACCGACTGGCGGACCCATGGGGCAGCGTGGATGCCCGATGGGGAGGGAGTGCTGTTCCTCAGCCCGGACCGCACCTGTGGCTGCGAGGGCGACTGGGACCACGTGTACCAGGTGCAGAGCCGCTCGTCGGGCCCGAGCCTGGTGCTCATGGAGGACCGCGCCGTCGGCACGCCGACCTGGGTCGGCCCGCAGAGCGGCGGCTATGTCGCGGTGGACCGCACCTCGGCGAAGGGCAGCAACACGGCGAACGGCGTGCACGGTCCGCATGTGGTGACCCTCCAGGACGTCCGGGCGGACGGCGCCGACCCGCGCGACCTCGGACTGACCGTCCTGAACGAGGACCCGGCGGCCGACAGCACCACCGATCCGACCAAGGACCCCCTGTTCAACCCGGCGGCCGGGTACGACCCTTGGACCGAGCGGCAGAACTACACACCCGACGGCCGCCGCATCGTGGTGACCCGGTTCGAGGGGGACACGGACCACCGGATCGAGCGGATCTGGACGGTGGACGCCGACGGCTCCAACGCCGCGCCGATGCCGCTCGCCGGGCGCGGGCCGAAGGACTGGGACACCGACCCCACGTTCTCGCCGGACGGCAGGTTCATCGCGTTCACCCGGACGTCGCCGGGCGGGGCCGGCTCCGCCTCCGGTCCCGGGCACATCCTGATCGCCGACGCCACCACCGGTGCGATCGTGCACGAGATCGTGCCGCCGGCCGGCCGGCAGACGGGTGGCGACGCCCAGCCCACCTGGTCCTCCGACGGCACCACGCTCGCCTTCACCCGCAACATGACCATCGACGGCAACGGCGGCAACAAGCACATCTGGACCGTGCCGGTGGACCGTCTGGACCAGCAGCGCGATCTGAGCGCGACGATCTGCCCCGGCAACTGCGCGGTCATCGACGACAGTCCCGCGTTCTCGCCGGACGGACGGCAGATCGCCTTCAACCGCAAGAACGGCGGCGGCCAGGTCGACGAGCACAACGGCATGGTGCTCACCTCCGTGTCCGGCGACACCTGCCAGGTGCTGCTGCCCGAGTCGGCCCGCGGCGACGCCGACGCCTGCCGCCAGGAGCTGCCCGACAGCTCGGTCACCGGACCGCACCAGCCGCGTGACGCGGCCTGGACCGCGGACGGCACCGGGATCGTCTTCAGCGCACGCACCGACACACCGGCCAACTGCCCGGAGAAGCTGCATCGGTTGAATGTGGCGACCGGCCATCTGAGTGCGCTCACCCTGGAACTGCCGGGGCGGCAGAAGGAGCCGAGCGTCCAGCAGTCGGTGGACCTGGCCGTGCACGCCCCGGGCACGGTGCCCGCGGTCACCGTCGGTCACTCCACGGACGTCCGCGTCGATGTCGTCAACAACGGCCCGGCCGCCTCGCCCGGCACCCGGCTGACCATCGCGCCGCCGGCCGGGGTGAGCGTGCGCAGGATCCGCCGGCCGGGCGGCACCTGTGACGCCGCCTCCCTGCAGTGCGACATCGGTGTGGTGCCGCCCGGCACGAGCGTGCCGGTGACCGTGACGCTGACCGGGCTCACCGTCGGCGACCAGCCGGTGGACTGGTCGGTCACCGGGAGCGTGATCGATCCGCAGCCCGACGACAACACCGCCCGGACCGTGGTGCCGGTGCACAAGGCCAGCCCTCCCACCCCGCCGCCGACACCTCCGGCACCTCCGACGCCGCCCACCCCACCGACACCGCCCGCCCCGAAGGCCGGCCCCGGCGTCCGGGTCACCGCCCAGCCCGACCCGGGCTATGTCGGCGGCCGGGTCGTGGTGACGTACACCGTGCGCAACGGCCGCAACGCCCTGGCGACCGGGCTGCGGCTGCGGATCGGCCTGCCCTCCGGGATCCCGAACGGCGGGCCGCCGGCGGGCTGTGACACCCGGTGGGTGTGTGCGCTGCCGGACCTGGCACCGGGCGACTCCACCGTCGTACGGGTGGTGCTCTCCCCCGACCACGCGCTGACCGGTCGGGTCGCCGGCACCCTCACCACCACCGGCACGGACGCCGACCCGCGGGACAACAAGACGCACACCACGCTGCGGATCCTGCAGCCGAAGATCGTCGCCGTCCCGCCGATCGGCAAGCCCGGCTTCGTCACCTCGGTGCGCGGCAAGGACTTCCCGCCGGGCGTCCCGGTGCGCTTCGCCTGGAAGCCGGGGATCACCGCCGCCGCGGCACCGACCGTGCCGGGGCCGGACGGCACGTTCATCGGCCAGTTGCTCATCCTCACCAAGGACCAGACGGGTCCGCGGACGATCACCGCGAGCGGGTCCGGATTCTCCCCCGTGAAGACCGACTTCCTCGTGGTGAACGGCAGTGTGCAGCCGCCGGACGAGGTGACCCGCCGGTGATCCACGAGGTCGACGAGGCACTGCGCGGTCTGCTCGCGGAGTCGGGGCTGGAGGCGTCCGGAGTCGAGATCGTCCTCGACGCGCCGACCCGGGACTGGGCCGCGCGCCGCAACGCCCCCACCGTCTGTGCGTTCCTGTACGACATCCGGGAGGACCCGAGCCGGCGCGGCAGCGGTGCCGGGGAGGTGTACGACGCGGACGGCCATGTGGTGGCGCGCCGCACCCCGCCCCGCTGGTTCGAGCTGACGTACCTGGTCACGGCGTGGGCGAGCCGCCCGCAGGACGAGCATCGGCTGCTGTCCCAGGTGCTGGCCACGCTGGTGGCCGTCGACGCGCTGCCGGAGCGGCTGCTCACGGGCTCGCTGGCCGAACTGGGCCTGACCGTCTCGCTGGACACCGCCGGGGCAGGGCTCGACGGGCCGTCCGCCTCCGATGTGTGGTCGGCACTCGGCGGTGAGCTGAAGGCATCGCTCGGTGTGCGGGTGCGCGCGCCGCTCGCCGGGGCGAGCAGGACGGCCGCGCCGCCGGTCACCGAGGGACTCGTGGTGCAGGCCAGGGATCACCGGCAGGACGGGGCACACGGGCAGGACACGGATCACCGGCAGGACGGGGATCCGGTGCCGGGGCGTCGGCTGCGCTACGAGGGCGTGAGCGATCCCGGTCCGGACGGTTTCGCCGGTCCGCGCGAGCGGCGCCCGGCGCCCGCCCGCCGCCGCAGAGGGGGCCGCCAGCCGTGACGTACCCCGCCGATGTCGTCACCGCGGCCGGCACGGATCCCCTGTGGGAGCGGCTGCGGCTGGTCGAGGAGCGGGTCCGCCACGCGGTGGCCGCCCGCCGTGCCGTCGATCCCGACCCCGACGACCCCTACCGCGGCCAGTACCTCTCCCCCGAGGCCGTGGAGCGGATCCTGAACCATCCGGGCGGCCTCGACGTGCCCGGACAAGAGCCGCTGTCCCCGCCGCCCGATTCCCTGCTCGGCACGCTCACCGCGCGGTTCGGGCTGTCGCCGCTCGACACCGACCTGCTGCTGATCGCGCTGGCACCGGACCTGGACGCCCGCTTCGAGCGGCTCTACGGCTATCTCAACGACGATCTGACCCGCCGTAGGCCCACGGTCGCCCTGGCGCTGGAGCTGTGCGGGCTCGCGTCGGCGTCGGCCGCCCGGTTCCGCTTCGCACCGGGAGCGCCGCTCGTCGCGGGCGGACTGCTGGAGGTCGGCGAGCCGGAGCGGCCACCGCTGTCGCGGGTGCTCGTGGTACCGGACCGGGTGACCGGCCATCTGCTGGGCGGTACGGACCCGGACGCCCGGCTCGCCGGAGTGCTCGGCGCGCCTGCGGACGACCCGACGGCCGACGTGCACGAGGTGCGCCGGGCGGCGCGTGCCGCAGGCACCGGAACGGGGTCGGTGCATCTGCTCGACCGGGGTGGTGACGCGCCAGGACTCGCCGGCGCGGCCCTGCGCGCGGTGGGGCGGGTCGCGCTGGTCCTCGACGCGGCGGCGCTCGCCCGACGCTCCGGCGAGGTGCCCGCGCTCGCCCGGATCGCGGCGCTGGAAGCCCGCCTCACCGGCGCCGGAGTCGTCCTGGGCCCGCTGGAGGCACTGCCCGCGGCACCGGCCGAACGGGCTTACGTCATCAGCGAGTTGTGCACGGCGCTGCGCGGCGTCCCGCTGTTCACCCACGGCAGGGAGGGCTGGGACCCGGCGTGGGGGCCGGACACCCCGGTCGTCCTGCCGGTGGCTCCGCCCTCCCCCGAGCGGCAGGCCGCGCGCTGGCGGCACGCTCTGGCCCCGGCCGACGCCGAAGGCTGTGTACCGGGCGACGCCGACGCCCTCGCCCGGGCCGTCGCCGCGCACCGTCTGGACGGCGGACAGCTGCGACGTGCGGCGGACGCGGCGCTGCGCTCCGCCGCGCTGGCGGGCCGCCCGGTCCGCCCCGACGACCTCAGGTCCGCCGTACGCGCGCAGAACGGCGCGGGACTGGCCCGGCTGGCCCGCCGGGTGGAGCCGACGGTCGGCTGGGACGACCTGGTGCTGCCCGAGCCGACCCACCGCCGGCTGCGTGAACTCGCCGTCCGCGCCCGCCATCGCGAGCAGGTGCTCGGACAGTGGCGGATGCGACCCGGCGGCGGCCGGGGACGCGGCGTGATCGCGCTGTTCGCGGGCGAGTCGGGCACCGGCAAGACGATGTCTGCCGAGGTGGTCGCCGCGGACCTCGGCATGGATCTGTACGTGGTCGATCTGTCCACGGTCGTCGACAAGTACGTCGGCGAGACCGAGAAGAACCTGGAGCGGATCTTCACCGAGGCGTCCGCGGTCAACGCGGTCCTGCTCTTCGACGAGGCCGACGCGATCTTCGGCAAGCGCTCGGAGGTCAAGGACGCGCACGACCGGCACGCCAACATCGAGTCGGCGTACCTGCTGCAGCGCATGGAGTCCTTCGACGGGATCGCGGTGCTGACCACCAATCTCCGGGCCAACCTGGACGAGGCGTTCACCCGCCGGCTCGACGTGGTGGCGGAGTTCCCGGTGCCCGACGCGGCCCAGCGGCTGGCCCTGTGGGACAGGTGTCTGGGCGCCCGGCTGCCCCGCGCGGACGACCTGGACCTCGGCTTCTGCGCGGACCGGTTCGAACTGGCCGGCGGCTCCATCCGGGCCTGCGCGGTCACCGCCGCCTATCTGGCCGCGGAGTGCGGGGGCCCGCTGACCATGCGGCAGTTGGTGACGGCGGTGGTGCAGGAGTACCGCAAGCTCGGCCGGCTGGTCCTGGAGAGCGAGTTCGGGCCGTATCTGGCGGACGTCCTGGGCGCCTGAGGGGCCTCGCCGGCCGGCCCGTGCCGAACTCGGGCGGCCAGGGGAGCCGTTCCTTCCCCAGCGGTCCGCGCGGGCGTCCGGAAAGGCAGTGCGGTTGCCCCCGGCAAGGTACCCACGCCCCTGCCGCCGCACCTGATCCGCCCCGGAGACTCGGCATCGACGCAGGTGATCCGATGGAACGTGAAGGAGCGAGCATGCCGACGTACCTCACCCCGGGCGTGTACGTGGAGGAGGTGCAGTCCGGTGCCCGCCCGATCGAGGGGGTCGGCACCGCCGTCGCCGCGTTCGTCGGGTTCGCCCAGAGCGGGCCCTTCCACGAACCGACCCTGGTCACCAACTGGGACCAGTACACCCAGCTGTTCGGCGGGTTCACCGAGGGCACCTACCTCGCGCACGCCGTGTACGGCTACTTCTCCAACGGCGGCGGCGCGGCCTACGTGGTGCGCATCGGCGGCTCCGCCGACGGCACCGCCCCGTCCGGCGGCGGCCAGGGGCCCCGGGACGTCCGGGCGGCCCAGCCGCTGACGCTCGGCGGATTCCGGATCACGGCCAGGCCCGGCACCTCCGGAGTGTCGGTGGAGATCGCCGACGCCGACGGTGAGAACCCGCCCGAGGACCGCTTCAAGCTGCTGGTCCGCCAGGGCGAGCAGGTGGTCGAGACGTACGACGTCTCCACCCGCAAGAACGTCAAGGGCTATGTGGTCACCCAGCTGCGCGCGTCGAAGCTGATCGAGGTCACCGAGGAGCGTGACGCCACGCAGACGCGGCCGGCCGGCCAGACGGTGGCCGTGCCCGACGCCCCGGCCGCGCCCGCGGCGCCCGTCGCCGGCGCGGTGTCCCGGATCGACCCGGCCGAGTACGTCGGTGACGCCTCCGCCCGGACCGGCTTCGCCGGCCTGGAGAGCATCGACGAGATCACCATGGTCGCGGTCCCGGACCTGATGGGCGCCCACCAGCGCGGCGACATCGACGCCGAGGGCGTGCGCACCGTGCAGCTCGCCGTCATCTCGCACTGCGAGCAGATGGGCGACCGGGTCGCCGTCCTGGACTCTCCCCCCGGGCTCACCGCGCAGCAGGTGCGGCAGTGGCGCAACGAGGAGGCGGGCTACGACTCCCGGTACGCCACCCTCTACTACCCGTGGGTGCGGGTCTTCGACCCGGCGGCCGGCCGTAACACCACCGTCCCGCCCAGCGGCCACATCGCGGGGGTGTGGGCGCGCAGCGACGCCGAGCGCGGGGTGCACAAGGCGCCCGCCAACGAGGTGATCCGGGGCGCGGTGGACCTGGAGGTCCGGCTCAGCAAGGGCGAGCAGGACCTGCTGAACCCGATCGGCGTGAACTGCGTACGTGCCTTCCCCGGCCGTGGCATCCGGATCTGGGGCGCCCGCACCCTGTCCTCCGACCCGGCCTGGCGCTATCTGAACGTGAGGCGCCTGTTCAACTACCTCGAAGAGTCCATCCTGTTGGGCACCCAGTGGGTGGTCTTCGAGCCGAACGACGACCGGCTGTGGTCGAGCATCCGGCGCAACGTCACCGCGTTCCTCACCGAGGAGTGGCGCCGGGGCGCGCTCTTCGGCCGCACCGCCGAAGAGGCGTTCTACGTCAAGTGCGACCGCGACAACAACCCGCAGACCTCCATCGACCAGGGCCGCGTCGTCTGTGAGATCGGCGTCTCCCCGGTCAAGCCCGCCGAGTTCGTGGTGTTCCGGCTGGCCCAGTTCTCCGACAGCACCAGCCTCATCGACGAGTGACCCACGGGTCGGCAAGGGAAAGGTGACAGACAGTCATGGCAGAAGGCGATGCTCTCTCCACTCACGTCTTCGGCGTGCAGCTCGGCGGGTACATGGTCGAGTCGATCCAGGAGATCAGCGGGTTCTCCGTCGAGGAGGAGGTCGTCGAGGTCAAGCAGGTCACGTCGACGGGCAAGCAGATCATCCGCAAGCAGCCCGGGGCACGACAGGCCGGCGAGATCACGATCACCCGGGGACTCGACAAGAGCAGCGAGTTCACCAAGTGGATCAAGGAGACGCTGAACAACGGTGCCGTCGACACCGCCCGGCAGAACCTGACCATCGAGATCAAGGACACCAAGGGCGAGACGGTCCGCCGTATCCAGCTGATGAACGGCTGGGCCTCCAAGTGGGAGGGCCCCTCCCTCAAGGCCGGGGAGTCCTCCGCGGCCACCGAGACCGTCACGATCGTGTTCGAGGAGATCGTCGTCGAATGAGGCGCCGTACCGTCACGGCCGGCAACCTGGAGGAGTTCCTGGAGGCGACGGCGCCCGCTCAGGCGGCCGACCAGCCCCAGGCCCCGCCCGAGGCTCCGGCCGCCCGACCCGCGACCTCTCAGGACCACGGGCTGCGCACGGAGTTCGAGTTCGAGCTGCCGCGCGGGTACGTGGACGAGGCGGGCACCCTCCACCGGAACGGCGCCATGCGTCTGGCCACCGCCCGGGACGAACTGCGGCCGCAGATCGATCTGCGGGTCAAGGAGAACCCGGCGTATCTGAGCGTGGTGCTGCTGAGCCAGGTGATCACCCGGCTCGGCACCATCACCGATGTGCACGCGGGGATCGTGGAGCGGATGTACGCCACCGACGTCGCGTTCCTCCAGGACTTCTACCGCCGTGTCAACAGCGAGGGCCACACCCGCGCGGCGGTGGTCTGCCCGCACTGCGAGGGCGGCTTCGAGGTCGACCTCTCGGGTGGGCGCCTGGGGGAATCGTGACGTACGCACTCCCCCGGCTGCGGGAGGAGATCGCGTACATCGCCTACCACTTCCACTGGCAGCGCGAGGAGATCCTCGACCTCACCCACGCCGAGCGCCGGCAGTGGGTGACCGAGATCGTCCGTATCAACACCCGTGTGAACGAAGGTGGTTGAACTCATGGCATGGCGGGACAGACTGCGCCGCCGGGCCACGGCACCACGTGTCGGCGGCACCCCGGCAGGTCCCGGCTCCGCGCAGCCGGCCGCGCCGGGTGCCATGGGCACGCCCGCGTCAGGGGCGGCCGGTCCGACCGTCCCCCACGACTGGGACGGCGGGTGGCGCCGTACGCCGCCGCCGACGCTGACGGTGGCCCGCACCCCGCTCGGTGTGAGCGACGGCCTCGCCTTCCGCTCGGGTCTTGCGTCCTGGCAGGACCCGTCGTTCGACGCGGGTCTCGGCCACGCACTGCTGCCTTCCGCGCCGGTCGGCCTGGTGCACGGCGTCACCGGTCCCGTCGCGCCGCGCGCCACCCACACCGCCGGCGGCCCCCTGCTGCTGCGCGTACCGCGCCCGCAGGCCGAGGAGGCCGTGGAGACCGGGCCGCGCGCCGAGGAACCCGGCGAGGCGCGTCCGGACACAGCCGGCCCGCAACAGCGTTCTGCTGCGCCCGTGCCTCAGGTGTCCCGCAGGACACGACCCGGGGCCCGGCCCCATGACACCGGCAGGCGGCAGGATCCCGGGTCCCGGCAGCGGGCGGGCAGCGACTCGCCGGGCTCCGCCGGAACGGCGGCCGCGGATCCGAGCCCGATCCCTCGCGGCACCGGGAGCAGTGAGAGCGCCGTTGCGACCGCTTCGGCGGCTTCGGGCCGGGTCGGGCAGTCCGGCCAGGCCGTTCCGCATTTCATCCAGCGCTCGGCCGAGACGTCGCCCAGCCGTGCCCTCGTCGCCGCCGACCCCCTGGTGACCGTCGCCGCACCGGACACTCCCGTTCAGCGGTCCGCCGCCGATCCGGGTCGCCCGGCCATCGGACCCGACCTGCCGGTCGTCCGACGGATCGCCGTGGTGCCCCGCTCCGCGGCCGACAGCCCCGCACCTCGGCCCCCTTCCGGCCCCGGTACGGCTCCGCAGACCGGCCGCACCGCGCCGCACGGTCAGGACACGAACGGCACGACGGCACACACGGCCCGCGCCACCCCGGCGCCCGACGTGTCCGCCGTCCCGGCCCGCGTGTCGGGCACCACCGACAGCCGCTCCGTGCGCCCTCGGCCGCTCGGCCCTTCGCTGACCGTCGCCCGGCGGCCGGGCACGCCGGTGCGCCGTATCGCGGTCCTTCGGCCCGACCCCGCGGCCGCTCGCCCCGCCGCGGGCCCTGACGTGGTGCCGACAACCATCGCTGAAGCAACGCCGAACCCCGTGCCTCCCGTGCAGCGCACCGCCGGCCCGGCACGCCCGGACAGCCGGGCACCGCTCGGCGCTCCCCTGTCGGAACTGCCCGCCACCGCCAGGCCGCTGACCACCGACGGGCCCGAGGCGACCGGTCCGACCACCGGCACACACGCGTCGGCCGGACCGGCGCTCCCGATCGTGCAGCGCCAGGCGAGCGCCCCTGGTATCGGTGGGAGGCCGGGCCCGCACGGCGCGGACACCGCGAGGCCCCAGACCCGGCCGGAGCACCAGGTCCAGCCCCTGCTCGAGCCCCACCAGGCGACCGGAAGGACCCGTACTGCAGCGACCGTTCCCGAGCCGTCCGCCGCCCCTGCCCGTGCCCGTGGTGGACTCGGGGCGCCGCTGTCCGCCATGCCGCCGACCGCGGACGCAGCACCCCCGGCCGGCTCCGGTGGCGCGGCGGGCCCCGCGACCGCCGGTGGCGCCGAGGCCCTCCCGCACCTCCAGCGCACCCCGGTGCGCCCGGACCGTACCGTCACGGACACGCCCGCGACGGCTACCGGTGCCCGGACGCCCTCCGCGCCGCTGCTGGGCGCCGCGAGCACCGAGAGCGGCGGCGGGAGCCCCGGCTCACCAGTGATACAAGGACTTTCGGTCACTGCGGCGAGCGCCCCGGACGCTCCCGTCACACCTCCCGTGACTCCCCTGGTCACTCCGGCCGACCCGCAATCGGCGCCTGGCCCTGCGGTCGAACCCGGTCCCGTGCAACGCGCCGTCGCACCGGAGCCCCCGGCGACCTCGACCGGCGGGTCGGCAACGGCGGCCGGCACGGGCGCGGGCCGGCCGGAGCCGGTCGTCGTCACCCGGATCGCCTCCGCGACCGATGCCGTGCAGCGCAGGGCCGCCCCGCAGACTCACCCGTCCCCCTCTCCGAGCCGGGCGTCCAGGTCCCGCGAGGCGTCGGCGCCGGCGGGCCCGGCGGAAGGCGGCGTGGTCTCGGCCGGCGGTCGAACGCCGTCCCATGGGGCCACGGCGGCGGCCAAGGCGGACGTGAGCGGACCGGCGCCGCTGGTCGTCGCCCGCTCGGTCACCGCTGCCCGGCCGGGCCCCGGCACCGACGGTGTGGACACACCCGGTGTCATCCAGCGCCGACCGCTCCCGGCTCAGGGGCAGCGGTCCGCGCCCCGCAGTCTCGCCCTGCTCGCCGCACGCCCGCTCACCGTCAACACCCGTGCGCCGGAAGGCGTCGCGCCGTCCATGGGAACCCGCGCAGCCGAGCGACCCGTCGTCGCCGCGTCCTGGCGCCGCGCCCCGGACCCTGTCCTGAGCGCATCCGCGCCCTCGCCCCTGCCGGGTTCCAAAGTGCCACACGTACAGCGCGCCGCTGCCGGTCCGGTGCCGTCGGGGTCGGCCGACCCACCCTCCGGTACGTCCGGTCCAGCGCGGACCCGGCCGACCGTGCCCGGAGTGCAGCCGAGCCCGCCCGTCCCACGGGTTGTACCCGTCGTACGGCCTGCTCCGACCGTCCAACGCGCCACCGCCGGCGGCGACATGGCCGTACGGCCGCTCACGCTGCCGTTGTCCGATCCGCAGGTACCACCGCTCCAGGACCAGCCGTACGCCCCGGCTGCCGTCACCCCGCTCGTGCCGGTGGTCCGCGCCACCCGTACGGCACCGACCGCGCCCGCGGCGGCGGCGCGGGCCTCCGGCCCCACGGGGCCGGCCGTGCAACGCGAGGCGGCCCGATCCGGGGGCGGCGCAGTGTCCGCCGGGGTGCCCGTGACGGCCGTGCCCCCGCGAGGCGGGCAACGGTCGTCCTCCGCGCCGCCGGTGCCTGGGACGGCCGGCGCCGGGAGGCCGGGGCCGGTGGGGGCGCGGCAGGAGCCCGTGGTCGACCTGGACGAGCTGGCCCGGCGGCTGCTGGACCCGCTGGCCCGGCTGCTCCGCGCCGATCTACGGCGTGGCCGCGAACGTGCGGGCCGCCCCTACGACGGACGCCGCTGAGGACTGGGAACGGATGACCAACGGATGACGGACAACATCTTCGCGACGAGCGTGTTCTTCCGGCTCGCGATCGGCGGCAACGATCTGGGGGCCTTCCAGACCTGCTCCGGCATGGGAGCCGAGGTGGAGATGGAGAGTTACGCGGAGGGCGGGAACAACGGCTTCAACTGGCAGTTGCCCGGCCGGGTCACCTGGTCGAACATC
The DNA here is from genome assembly GCF_042891825.1 of Streptomyces sp. NPDC001852. NCBI lineage: Bacteria > Bacillati > Actinomycetota > Actinomycetes > Kitasatosporales > Streptomycetaceae > Streptomyces > Streptomyces sp. NPDC001852. The sequence goes on along the minus strand of NZ_JBIATN010000001.1, from coordinate 9,170 downwards.
ACCCTCAGCCGACCGGTCACCGCCGACACGGCGAAGATCGCGCGTTGGCTCGACGAGACGCTGCGGCGTGTGGAGCCCAAGGACGGCGAGATCGTGGCGCTGAAGCCGGATCTGAGCCGCATCATCAGCTGGCAGGTGCTCGGCATCGTGCCGGTGCGCTGGCAGGGGCCGTCGTTCGACCCGTCCGCCTCGCAGGCGGCGGTGGAAACGCTGGAGATCGCCCACGAGGGACTGAGGCCTTCCTGATGCCTGCCATGCGGACGAGCCGGGCCAGGGCGCAGTTGACCCTGAAGGAACCCCCGGCGGCGGTCGGCGCGAAGCCCGGAGGGACGATCGCGCGACTGAACCTCCAGTTCAATCCCAACACCCTGCAGCTGAGCAAGACCACCGAGTGGCGGCGCACCCCTTCGCGGATGGCGGGGCAGTCGGCGCTGCCGGAGTTCGTGGGCAGCGGGCCGCGGCAGCTGAGCCTGGAGGTCTTCCTCGACGCGACCTCGACCCATGACAACTCGGTGGAGCAGGCGGTCGAGACGCTGATGAAGGCGTGTGTGCCCAGCCAGGCGAGCCTCGCACGGAAGAAACCCGCCAGTCCCTGGGTGCGGTTCGAGTGGGGTACGGCCCGGACGACGTCGTTCGACGGCGTGCTGTCGAGCCTGTCGGTGACCTACACGCTGTTCGACGTGGACGGCAAGCCGCTGCGGGCGACCTGTTCGCTGTCGGTGGAGGAAGCGAGTGTCGACCCACCGGGACAGAACCCGACGTCCGGCGCCCGTACGGCCCGCAGCACGCACACGGTCGTGGCCGGGGACAGCCTGGCGCTGCTGGCCTGGCGGGAGTACGGCGACGCGACGGCGTGGCGGGTCATCGCGGAGGCGAACCGGATCGACGACCCGATGGCCCTCGTGCCCGGCACCGAGCTGGTGGTGCCGGCGCTCGGGGACGCGGGCGGTGAGGAGGAGCGGTGACCACACCCGAGGCGCGGGGCGGTCGGTCCTTCGCGGCGGACCCCGTCGTGGAGGCGCCCGGTGAGCTGCCGCAGATCTGGGCGGCGCAGCTGGTGAGCTGTGTGGTGGACGAGAACGTGGGCCTTCCGGACACGGCCGTGCTCACCTACCGCGATCCCGATCACGAGTTCCTGAAGTCGACCGGCATCACGCTGGGCACCCCGCTGCGGGTGTCGGTGGTGACGGTGGCCGGGCAGGCGCGTGAGCGGCTGTTCAACGGCGAGGTCACGGCGGTGGAGATCGACCGGGACAGCACCGGGTCGTTCACGGTCGTCCGCGCCTATTCCGTCGCGCACCGGCTGCAGCGCGGCCGGAAGGTGGTGGCGTACCGGAACATGACGGCCGCGGCCATCGTCCGCAAGGTGGCCGCCGGGGCGGGGCTGCCGGTCGGGAAGGTGGAGGCGGCGCCGGTCACGTACAAGCAGCTGTCGCAGGCCAATGTGTCCGACTGGGACTTCCTCCAGTATCTGGCCGGCGAGAGCGGTGCGCAGGTGCGGGTCGACGACAAGGGCGTGCTGCAGTTCACCAAACCCGAGAAGGCCTCCGGTGCGCCCGCGCCGTCGACTCCGGCCACGCAGAGTCCGATGGTGCTGGAGTACGGGCGGAATCTGCTGGCGCTACGGGCCGCGCTGTCAGGGGCGGACGGGGCGTCCCAGGTCGAGGTGCGCGGCTGGGACGTCACCACCAAGACGCCGCTGGTGGCCCGGCAGCAGTCGGTGACCAGCGACACCGTACTGCCTGGTCTGGCCCCGCAGTTCGGCGCCCGGTTCGGGAAGTCGGCGAAGCTGACGGTGACGGACACGCCGTACCGGACGCAGGCCGAGACGACGGCGGCCGCCGGTGCGGTCGCCGGTCAGGTGAGTGCGGGTTTCGGTGAGTTGGAGGCGCTGGCCGAGGGCAATCCGCGGCTGCGGGCGGGCCGGCCGGTCGCACTCGGCAACGTGGGGCCCGCGTTCTCCGGCAGGTACACGTCCACGGCGGTGCAGCACACCCTGGAACCGCACGGCGGCTACCGCACCACGGTGTGGGTGAGCGCCAGCCCGGACCGGTCCCTGGCCGGCCTCGTGACCGGTGCGAACGCGCCGGGGAGGGGTCCGCGCATGCCGGGCCTCGCGATCGGGGTGGTGACGGACGTGCGGGAGCCGGGCGGCGCGCAGAGCGGCGGGGTACGGCTCAAGTTCCCCTGGCTGGACGACACCTATGTGACCGACTGGGTGCGTACGGTGCAGTGGGGCGGCAAGGGCGGGGGCGGTGTGGTGAGCCCCGAGGTCAACGACGAGGTGCTGGTCGGCTTCGAGCAGGGCCTGCTGGACAGTCCGTACGTCATCGGCGGTCTGTACAACGGCGTGGACCGGCCCTCGAAGCACGACGTGCCCCTCGTGGACGGGACCAGCGGCAAGGTCAACCGACGTTCGGTGGTGTCGCGTTCGGGGCACCGGCTGGAGCTGCTGGATCCTCCGACGGGACCGTCCGGGGTACGGCTGCGTACCGCGGACGAGCGGCTGGAGGTGCTGCTGGACGACCGGGGCAACCGGCTCGAGCTGACGGTGTACGCGGCCGGCGGCGGACGGGCGCTCTCCTCGGTGGTGATGGACGGCCAGGGCATCACGCTCGACGCGAAGACCGGGAAGGTCAGCGTGAAGGGCGGCACCGTGGAGATCGACGGCACCGACACGGTCAAGGTCGGCGGCCGGTCGGTGAGCGTCGCGGGGCAGACGGACCTCACGCTCGACGGCGGTCTGCTCGGAGTGCTGAAGGCGGATCTCGTGCGTATCAATTGACACTCCTGGTCGACATCACCGACAGCACGTCATTTTCCCTGTGATCAAAGGCCCTTGAGGGCCACGAACCGCTTCGAGGAGCCCGTTGCATGCCCGGCGCAGCCCGTACCGGCGACCCCACCAGCCATGGGGGTGTGATCGCCACCCCGCCGCCCGGCGCCGCCATCGCGGTGGCGCGCGTGCTGATCGGCGGCCGTCCCGCCGCCGTCGTGGGAAGCCTGCACACCTGTGTGGTGCCGCCGCACGCCGCCCTGGGCCCGGGGAACGTGGTCATGCCCAACCCGGCCGGGATGATCTCGGGCGAGGTGCTCATCGGCGGGCTGCCGGCCGCACGGGCGGGCGACCGGACCACGTGCGGCGCCACGATCCAGCTCGGCGCCCTGAACGTCCGGATCGGAGGCCTGTGATGAGCGAGCGGTTCATCGGGCGCGGCTGGGCGTTCCCGCTCCGGGTCGGGCCGACCGGCGGGATCGCCATGGTGGAGCGGGACCAGGAGATCGCGGAGGCGATCCGGCTGGTGCTCGGCACCGCGCCCGGAGAGCGCCCCATGCGCCCGGAGTTCGGCTGCGGCATCCACGACTTCGTCTTCGCGCCCGGCGACGGCGCCACCGCGGGGCGGATCGCCCAGCAGGTGCGCGAGGCGCTGGAGCGGTGGGAGCCGCGGATCAGCGTGGACGACGTGGTGGTGGCCTTCGACGCGGTGGACGACGGAACCCTCTACATCGACGTGCGCTACACGGTGCGGTCCACCAACGACCGGCGCAACCTGGTGTTTCCCTTTTACACGATCCCCTCCGAGGAGGGGGCCGAGGAAGCGGTCGCGGACTGATGGCCCTGCCCTCCCCCAACCTGGACGACCGACGGTTCCAGCAACTCGTCGACGAGGCGAAACGGTATGTGCAGCAGCGCGCACCGGAGTGGACCGACCACAACGTCTCCGATCCCGGTGTCACCCTGATCGAGACCTTCGCGTACATCGTGGACCAGCTGCTGTACCGGCTGAACCGGGTGCCCGACAAGAACTACACCGCCTTCCTGGACCTGCTGGGCATCCGCCTGTTCCCGCCGGCGGCGGCCGGGGTCGAGGTCGACTTCTGGCTGTCCGCGCCGCAGCCCGACACGGTGACGCTGCCCCCCGGCACCGAGGTGACCACGGGCGACGGCGAGGCGGAGGAGCCCGTGGTGTTCGCGACCACGGACGAACTGCGCATCGTGCCCAGCGAGTTGAACAAGCTGGTGACCACGCCCCGGACCGGCGAGCAGACCGACCGGACCCGTGAGCTGGGCGAAGGCCGCGACGTACGGTGCTTCCAGACGGCGCCCGAACCCGGCGACGCCGTGCTGTTCGGGCTGCCCACGGCCGTACCCCGGTGCATCGTCGCCGTACGCCTGGACAGCAGGGTGGAGGGCGTCGGCGTGGACCCGCGCCAGCCGCCTCTGGTGTGGGAGGCCTGGGACGGCGGCCGTTGGCAGGTGTGCGAGACCGGCTCGGACACGACGGGCGGCCTGAACCGGCCCGGCGAGGTCATCGTGTACGTCCCCGCCGGGCACACGGCGTCCGTGATCGGCGGGACGCGCGCGGGCTGGCTGCGCTGCCGGGTCACCGAGCCGGAACCGGGTCAGCCGTTCTACTCGGAGTCCCCGACGGTGCGCGAGGCGTCCGTGTTCACGGTCGGCGGCACCATCGCCGCCGAACACGCCGAGACCGTCATGGACGTACCGCTCGGCACGTCGGAGGGGGTGCCGGGCCAGACGTTCCGGCTCGGCCGGCCGCCGGTGCTGCTGGACGGCGAGCCGCCCTTGGTGGAGGTCTCCTCGGCCGACGGCTGGCAGCGCTGGAACGTCGTGGAGCACTTCGGCCGCTCCGGTCCCGACGACCGGCATGTACGGGTGGACGCGACCACCGGCGAGTTCACCTTCCCGCCGGCCCTGCGCGAGCCGGACGGCACGCTCCGGCAGTGCGGCGCGGTGCCCGAGAAGGGCGCCCACATCCGGGTGTCGCGCTACCGTACCGGCGGCGGCCCGGCCGGCAACGTGGCACGGGGCGCGATCTCTGTGCTGCGCAGTTCCGTGCCGTACATCGCCCGCGTCACCAACCGGGAGGCGGCACGCGGCGGGGTGGAGGGCGAGACCGTGGCCAACGCCAAGCTGCGGGCGCCGGACGCCCTGCGGATGCAGGAGCGCGCGGTGACCGCCGAGGACTACGAGATCATCAGCCGGCAGGCAGCCCCCTCGGTGCGCCGGGTGCGCTGTCTGCCGGCGGCCGAAGGGGCGGGCGCGGTACGGGTGCTGGTGGTGCCGGACGCCGTCGCGGACGACGGGGACCGGCTCCGCTTCGAACAGCTGATCCCCTCGGACCAGGTACTCGCCGCGATCACCGAGAGCCTGGACGAACGACGGCTGATCGGCACCCGGCTGGTGGTGGAGCCGCCGGTGTACCAGGGCGTCACGGTCGTCGCCCGGCTCGCGACGGCGCCCGAGGACACCGACCGGGTGCGCGACGCGGCCCTGGCCGCGCTGTTCCGTTACCTCAACCCGCTGCACGGCGGACCGGACGGCACCGGATGGCCGTTCGGACGGCCGGTGCAGTACGGCGAGATATTCGGCCTGCTGCAACGCGCCACCGGCAACGCTCTGGTGGAGGAGATCCGGCTGTTCGCCGCAGACCCGATCACCGGGCGGCGCGGCACACCGGTGGACCGCATCGACGTGGCCGCGGGCGCCCTGGTGTTCTCCTACCAGCACCAGGTCGTCGTACAGCCGCTGGAACCGGGAGGCCAGGCATGAGCCGTGCGGCCGTTCCCGGGCTGCCGAGCCGGCATCCGATCGGCGGGCTGCTGCCCGCGCTCTACGCCGACGACGACTTCGCCCAGCGGTTCACCGGGGGCCTGGACACCGTCCTCGCCCCGGTGTTCTCGACCCTCGACAGTCTGCCCGCGTATCTCGACCCGCGCGTGGCGCCGCTGGACTTCGTGGCCTGGCTGGCGTCGTGGGTGGGCGCAAGCGACGATGCCGAGTGGCCTGCGGAACTGCGCCGCGAGGCGGTGGTGTGCGCGGTGGAGCTGCATCGATGGCGCGGCACCCGGCGCGGCCTGGTGGAGCGGCTGCGCCTCACCACCGGGGTCAACGCCGACGTCGTCGGGGACGGCGGGGCGGTGTGGTCCCGTACCGCGGACACCGAACTGCCGCCGGGGCCGTCCGGCGAGATCGTGGTCCGGGTGTGGCCGGGCCGCGATCCGCACGTGGACGAGGGCCGGGTCCGGGAGGTCGTCCGGTCCCTGTGCCCGGCGCATGTCTCGTGCCGGGTGGAGATCCTGCCCGGCCCGCCGGCGGGCGAGGGGAGCTGACGTCATGCGCGCCTGTCCCGCGTGCGGGGCGTCCAACGACCCCGCTGAGGACTTCTGCAGCAACTGCGGTTCCTACCTGGGCTGGTCCGAGGAGGGCTCGCGAGGCACGTCCGCGTCGTCGCCCACGCCTGGCCCAACACCGACGCCCACGCCTCCGCCGACGTCCACGCCTACACCTACGCCTGCACCTACGCCTGCGCCTGCGCCTGCGGCGGAGGGCGACGGACCGCGAGCGCAACCACGATCCGAGCCGACACCGGAGCCCGCGCCGACACCCGACGGTGACGCACGTGCAGGGACGACCGGTGAGCGTCGCACGGGCCGAGCCGCCGAGAGGCCGCGCGGGAATCCCGCGGGCAGCGCAACCGGCGCGGACAGCGCCCGCCGGATCGGCACCGGCAGCGGGACGCGCGGCAACCACGCCGGTGTGGACCGCTCCTCCGCACCCACGGCGTCCTCGGACCGCCCCGACGGCGAGCCCCTGCCCTCGGTACGTCCGTCCGACTCCGCACAGCCCTCCGCCCCGCCCCCGTCCCCCGCACAACCGCCCGCACCGTCACGGGCTCCCGCGCGGCCGCCGGTCACGCCACCGGCTCCCACGCAACGGCCCACTCCACAGCCGGCCCCCGCACAGTCGCGTGCCGCCGAGCCGGGCCCCGCGCAGCCCGCGCCCGTGCAGCCGGCGAAGCCGATCGCGCCGCGGCCGGTCGTACGGTCCGTGGCCGCTCCGGAGGAAGTGGCCGGGGAACCGTGCCCAGTGTGCGGCACGCCCAATCCGCCGGACCGCCGGTTCTGCCGCCGCTGTGCCGGACCGCTGACCCCGGCGACGGCCCATGAGCGGCTGCCCTGGTGGCGGACGATCTGGCCGTTCCGGCGGCGGGTACGGGCCGGGTCCGGGCGGTGGATCCGGGTACTGGTGACACTGGCGGTGATCCTGGCCCTGTGCGTGGGCGGCTTCTTCCTGCTGCCCGCCGGGCGGGCCCTGATCGAGGACACCCGGGACAAGCTCAGCGGCGCCAAGGCGATCACCCCGGTGGCCGTTCACGCCGACGCCGAGGTGCCAGGGCATCCGGCGAAGGACACCACGGACGGGCTCAGCAACCGCTACTGGGGGTCGCGAGGGGCCGGAGCCTCGATCACCTACACCTTCGGCAAGCCGTTCCGGCTGGTCGACCTCATCATCACCAACGGCGCGTCGAAGGAGCCCGAGGAGTACGCCCGTGAGGCGCGGGCGCTGCGCATGGACATGGAGGTCACCTCGGCGGACGGCTCGCTGCACCACAAGGAGATCGACCTCAGCGACAAGGCGGGAGACCAGACCATCGCAACTGGGATCGACAACGTGGTGAAGGTGCGGCTGCGGCTGGGGTCGGTCACGGGGCTCTCCGGGGGGCGGCATGTCGCGCTCGCCGAGGTGGAGTTCTTCCAGCGGAGCTGACCAGCGCGCGCCCATGACGGCACCGTGGTGTGGCCACAGGCCCCGGTGCTGCCCGCCGAGCACCCCGTGGCGATGCGTGAGCGGAGCCGGGGTCGCCGGGTACGGCGTCGAGTTGTCGTATCCCGGCGCGTGATGTGCGCCGGGCCGTCGGTATGGCCCGCCCGCCTCGGTGTCAGGCGGCCGTCGGTGCCGCGTAGCAGTGGACGGTCACGGCCTGGGTCGGGCTCCAGTGCTGTTCGACCGTCGCCAGCAGCTTCCACCCCAGCCGCACGTACAGGGCCGCCGCTGCCGTGTCGGTCGCCACGACGTCGAGCACCGGGTGCAGGTCGATGGGCGGGCCTCCGCGACGGCCTCGCCCATGAGGAGTGCGCCGATTCCGTGGCCGCGGGCCTCGGGGGTGACGAAGAGGCGGCTGACGACCGCTGTCCTGTTCGGGTCTCCCCACAGGCCGGGGGCCACATCACCCTCGCCGCTCGAGTCGAGGGAGATGTGGCCGGCGACCCGGCCGTCCCGCTCGGCGACCCACGCGCCGAGTCCGGACGCGCCGGACAGCCAGTCGCCGGGCCTGGCGGGCCAGTTGACGGGATAGCCGTCACTTCGGTGGACCTGCGCGAATAGCTCGACGCAGACGGCGACGTCGTCGTCCGTACGAGGCCGGACCGAGCTCATGTCGGCCAAGCCGCCGCCGGAGTCGCCGGCCAGGGCCTCATCGGCGTGCCCGGAGTAGCAGCAGTCCAGAATCGTGATCTTCACTCGGGCCGTGCATGCTCCCCGCCTCAGCGCTTGAGCCACCCACGAGTAGCTGATGCCGGTGTATTCGTCATCGGCGGTATCGGCCACCGTCAGACACAGCCGGCCCTCGACGGTGAGCCTTGGTGACCCACGCTAATGCCCGGCTGACCGGATTCTTGAGCGCAAGCCCCGTCCTTGAGGGCGGGGTTGGCTCATCCTCGTGCCGGAGCCGCGAAGCGGCGGAGTTCGCTGCGTTGTCAGTGGCCCACGCTAGCGTGATCACATCAGTTGGCGTGGGGGGGGGCCTATGCTGTCGGGTCGCAGGTACCGGCTTGAGCTGACGGCCGAACAGGCAGAGCAGTGTGAGAAGTTCGCGGACGTGTGCCGGTCGGTGTGGAACACCGGTCTGGAGCAGCGCCGCGAGTACCGGCGGCGCGGGGCGTGGATGAAAGACGCGTTGCAGTGCAAGGAGCTGGCGGAGGCCAAGTGTGAGCACGAGTGGTTGAAGGCCGCGCCGTCGCACATCCTCCAGCAGACCTTGAAGGATCTGGACCGGGCGTGCCTGGACCACGGCACGTTCAAGATCCGGTGGCGGTCCAAGGTCCGCTGGTCCCCCTCATTCCGCTTCCCCGACTCCAAGCAGGTCACTGTGGAGCGGCTGGGCCGCACGTGGGGGAGAGTGAAGCTGCCGAAGCTGGGCTGGGTCCGATTCCGCTGGTCGCGCCCGCTCGGTGGTGAGATCCGCTCCGTGACCGTGTCCGAGAAGTCCGGGCGCTGGTTCGTGTCGTTCCTCGTGGACGACGGCGCGGTCACCCCCGACCTGCACGCCTTGCCGGGCACGGCCGTAGGGGTGGACCGGGGTGTTGCT